>JBFMCT010000001.1:210497-221224 GCA_040754375.1 Actinomycetota bacterium | reverse complement strand
GCAGCCCTTTGTACCGGCCATTGTAGCATGTTTGCAGCCCTGGACATAAGGGGCATGCTGACTTGACGTCATCCCCACCTTCCTCCGAGTTGACCCCGGCAGTCTCCCACGAGTCCCCGGCATAACCCGCTGGTAACATGGGACAAGGGTTGCGCTCGTTGCGGGACTTAACCCAACATCTCACGACACGAGCTGACGACAGCCATGCACCACCTATCGCAGGCCCTTGCGGACACTGCATCTCTGCAGCTTTTCCTGCGTAGTTCAACCCAGGTAAGGTTCTTCGCGTTGCATCGAATTAAGCAACATGCTCCGCCGCTTGTGCGGGCCCCCGTCAATTCCTTTGAGTTTTAGCCTTGCGGCCGTACTCCCCAGGCGGGGCACTTAATGCGTTAGCTACGGCACGGAACCCGTTGATAAGGCCCCACACCTAGTGCCCAACGTTTACGGCGTGGACTACCAGGGTATCTAATCCTGTTCGCTCCCCACGCTTTCGCTCCTCAGCGTCAGTGCCGGCCCAGACCACCGCCTTCGCCACCGGTGTTCCTCCTGATATCTGCGCATTTCACCGCTACACCAGGAATTCCATGGTCCCCTACCGGACTCAAGTCATAGCAGTATCAGGTGGCCTCTCCGAGTTGAGCCCGGAGATTTCACACCTGACTTGCCAAACCGCCTACGAGCTCTTTACGCCCAATGAATCCGGACAACGCTCGCCCCCTACGTATTACCGCGGCTGCTGGCACGTAGTTGGCCGGGGCTTCTTCTCCAGGTACCGTCATTTTCGTTCCTGTCGAAAGGGGTTTACAACCCGAGGGCCTTCATCCCCCACGCGGCGTTGCTGCGTCAGGCTTTCGCCCATTGCGCAAGATTCCCCACTGCTGCCTCCCGTAGGAGTCTGGGCCGTGTCTCAGTCCCAGTGTGGCTGGTCGTCCTCTCAGACCAGCTAGCCGTCGTCGCCTTGGTAGGCCGTTACCCCACCAACAAGCTGATAGCCCGCGAGCCCCTCCCGAAGCAGTAAACCTTTCCTCATCCGATCATGCGGTCAGATGGGGACACCCGGTATTAGCACCGGTTTCCCGGTGTTATCCCGAACTTCGGGGCAGGTTGCTCACGTGTTACTCACCCGTTCGCCGCTAGGCCTTCCCCGGTGTTGCCACCGGCTGGGCCCCGCTCGACTTGCATGTGTTAAGCACGCCGCCAGCGTTCGTCCTGAGCCAGGATCAAACTCTCCATCGAGATCTGTGGCTGTCCTGGCGGACAGCCGGTAGATCGGAGAGCCGGTCGCAGGGAGACTGACCCCTTTGACCGACTGGCACAGAACAGCCAACGTTAGTTGTCCGTTCAGTGCAAAATTAGAACGGTCACAGCCGAAGCTGTGCCCGCCCGCACTGGCGTCGAGACCGCCGGTGTGCACCGGCCGCCTCGCATGGCTCTCTGTTCCGTTTTCAAGGATCACTGTGCTGCACAGGGCCCGAGGGCCCCGGGGCACACGTCGCCATCAGCGACGGGGGTGCCCTGCTGTCGAGGGTTGCCGGGGCGAGCCCCGCACTTCCTCTTTCCCGGCGGATCTCCCGTCCGGGCCGGCTGCCCCTCGCCGAGCGAGGCTCGGTGTCGAGGTGGCAACCCCTGAACCTTAGCACAGGTCGCTCCATCTCTCAACGGGCAACTTGTGCGTTCGACGGTGACAACCGGTCGCAGCCGGCGTTCATTCCCCGAAGCGGAGCAGATGGTAGGCGCGCTTGCCCCGGCGCACCACCACGAAGGCGCCCGCGAGGAGATCGGCGGGCCTCACTACCCGGTCCGGATCTTCGACCCGCGTGTTGTTCAGGTAGATCCCCCCCTGGGCGATCTCCCGCCGGGCGGCCGATCGTGACGGGCTGACGCCCGTCTGGGCGAGCAGCTCGACCAGGCCCAGGCCGCCCTCCAGCCCCGTCCTGGGCAACACGCTGGAGGGGGCATCGGCGAACACGCCCTCCAGCGCCGGCCCGTCGAGGCCCGCGAGGTCGCCCCCGAAGAGGGCCTGAGCCGCCTGCTCGGCCTGGCTAGCGGCCGCCGCCCCGTGGACCGCGGCGGTCACGTGGCGGGCCAACGCCCGCTGCGGGGCCCTGTCCTGGGGCCGCTCCGCCCCCTCGGCCTCCAGGGTCTCGATCTCGACCGGGCCCAGGTCCGTGAACGTCCTGAGGAGGCGCCCGACGTCGGCGTCGTCGGCCTGGAACCAGAACTGGAACATCTCGTAGGGGGACGTACGGGTGGCGTCCAACCACACGTTGCCCTCGACGCTCTTGCCGAACTTGGTCCCGTCCGACCTCGTCAGGAGCGGCCAGGTGAGCCCGTCCACCGACGCGCCCCGGGCCCGGCGCACGAGATCGACCCCGGCGGTGATGTTGCCCCACTGGTCGCTGCCGCCGATCTGGAGGCGGGTCCCCATCGTGTCGTACAGGTGGAGGTAGTCGAAGGCCTGGAGAAGCATGTAGCTGAACTCGGTGAACGAGATGCCCTGCTCGCGGTCCTCAAGGCGCCGCCGTACGGAGTCCTTGGCCATCATGGCGTTGACCGTGAAGTGCTTGCCGACGTCGCGGAGGAAGTCGGTGAGCGGTTCGGAGCACAGCCAGTCGGCGTTGTCGACCAGGACGGCCCCGCTGGGCCCCGTCCCGAAGTCGAGGAAGCGCTCCAGCTGGCGGCCGATGGCGGCCACGTTGGCCCGCACCTCCTCGACGGGGCGCATGGGCCGCTCGGCCTCCTTGCCGCTGGGGTCGCCGATGAGCGTGGTGCCGCCCCCCAGGAGCACGATGGGGCGGTGGCCGGCCCGCTGGAGGCGCTGGAGCACCAGCACCCCCAGGAGGTTGCCCACGTGCAGGCTGTCGGCGGTGGCGTCGATACCGTGGTAGACGGTGACGGGCGCCGATGCCAGGCGGGCGCCCAGGCCGGCATCGGTCATCTGGGCCACCAGGCCCCGCCACTGCAGGTCGGCGATCACGTCCACACCGGCGGACGGTACCCGCCCGCACGGCCGGTCGTGGGGCCTTTACGCCGTCAGCCTCCGGTACTCCTCGAGCAGCAGGTTGTAGCGCTCGATCGCACCGTTGTGCTCGGCCACCACCTCGTTGTAGGTGGCCACCGCCGCGTTGTAGGCGGCGACGCTGCCCGTCCGGAGCTGGTCGAGGCGGGCACCGAGCTCGGTGAGCCGTTCCCGGGTGGCCGCGATCGACGCCTCGAGGCGGCGCAGCTCGTCCTCCCGGTCACCGATCGTGCGCCGGAAGGCCGACAGCACGGCGGCGCGGTCGAAGTAGGCCGCGTAGTGGGCCTCCAGGGCCAGCGGGAGGTCGGGGAACTCGGTCCCCAGGATCGAGTGGACCTCGTTGAGGCTGTCGTCGTCGGTCTCGGCGTACACCGCCAGCCGGTCCTCCAGCGCGGCGATGGTGTCCCGGGCCACCTGGAGGTCGGCGTCGAGGCGGGCCCGCTGCGCGGCCGTTAGCCCGGCGTAGACCAGGTGGAGCAGCTCGTGGGCCGCGACCACGTACACCAGGTCACGCACCTCGGGTTGCTCGAACGCGCGGACGAACACCCGGTTGCGGACCACGCAGCCGTAGGTGTGGGTGCTGCCGGGACCGGTGGCGCCGTCCGACCGCGCACACGACGTCGCCAGGGTGGACGAGTCCTGGATCTCGGGCCGGGCTCTGAGGAAGACCTCCCGGGCGGCCGTCGTCATACCCGCGCCGGCCACCAGGTCTTCCACGGCCGGGTCGACCGGCTCGGGGGCGGCCTGTACCGGCGGGGCGCTGAGATGGGCGGTGGGCGGCGACGTACACGACGTCAGTGCCAGGCCGACAGCGACCAGGGCGGCCAGGACGGCCGATCCCCGCGGGGATGGGCGCCGGCGGGCGTTCATGGCCAGCAGTGTCGCGCGCCGCTTCGGCCCACCGGTGCCGCTACGGGCCGCCCGACCGGGCCGCGCCGGGGCAGGTGGCTACAGGACTACCTCGCACTGGGCGGTGGCGTCCCCGACCTGGCCGCCGGGAACGCACGTGTCGGTGCCCTGCCCGCCGGCGAGGCGGTCGACGCCCTCACCACCCGAGAGGAGGTCGTCCCCGGCGCCGCCCGAGAGGTCGTCGTTGCCCGGGCCTCCGACCAGGATGTCGTTGCCGTTGCCGCCCGACAACTGATCGTTGCCCTCGCCGCCGCACAGGATGTCGTCGCCGTCGCCCCCGGCCAACATGTCGTTGCCGCCCAGGCCGACGATGATGTCGTCTCCGCCCATCCCGAAGATGCGGTCGTCGCCCGCGGTCCCGTAGATCAGGTCGTTGCCGGCCGTACCCACGGTGATCACGCCGGGCACGGCCACGATGGCCCCGGGCGGCGGCGTAGCCGGCACGGCCGAGCAGATCGCCTCGGGGTCGGTCTCCAATATGGCGGCCATCAGGTCGAGGCGGGGTGTGGTCTCGGTGCCACCCACCATGTCGGTGGCGTAGGTGATGGGCACGCCGGTGGCGATCATGTCGGCCGTCAACTGGGCCGTCGTCCGGGCCGGGAACGCCTGGTTGAGCACGGCGAAGGCCCCGGTCACGTGAGGAGCGGCCATCGAGGTGCCCTGGAAGTTGGAGTAGCCACCCACCACCGAGGACAGGACGCTGACCCCGGGGGCGAAGATGTCCAGCAGCGGGCCCCGGTTGCTGAAGCCAGCGACCGTGTCGTCGTCGTTCGTGGCCCCGACGGTCACCGCGGCCGAGATGCAACCAGGGGCACTGACCTCGTTGAGCTCCCCGTCGTTGCCGGCCGAGATGACGGTGGCAACCCCCAGGCCAGCCAGGGTGGTGACGGCCGGGGCCACCGCGCTGCCGTCGCACGCCGTGGACTGGGTGGCACCGCCCAGGCTGAGGTTCGCGGCCCGGACGTTCCAACCCGGGTTGTTCGTCACCAGGTCGATCAGGTGGTCGAGCCCGGCGATCAGGTCGCTGTTGAAGAAGCGAAGGCACGGGGCGGGGTCGTCGCCGCAGTCCATGGCCCCGTTGCGCCGGTGGAAGACCTGGATGGCGATGATGTCGGCGTCAGGGGCCACGCCCGAGGTCGGGGCACCAGCCAAGCCGAACCCGTCGCCGGCGGCGATGCCGGCGACATGGGTGCCGTGGTTGCACATCTGCACGCCGCCGTTCAAGCAGTTGGCCACCCCGACTATCTCGGCGTCGGCCAGGTCGGTGTCGGTGCCGTTCGGGCACAGGGGAACCCGCTCGTTACCGGCGTCGTCGGTCGAGAAGCAGGCCATCGAGACGATGCGGGTCGTCCCCGGGTTGCCGCCGTTGTTGTCGTCGAAGAACGCGTTGGCGGCGTCGATCCCGGTGTCGAGGATGGCCACCGTGGCCCCCTGGCCCGTGAGCCCGAGGGTGCGGGTGAGATCGGCCCCGATGACCGGCAGGGTGGAGTTGAGCGACGGCTTGCCCACGGCATCCTCGTGGACAGCCAGGACGTTCGGGTTGGCGGCCAACGCCTCGATGGTGGCCGCCGTGCCGCTGAGGGCGACGTTGGGCAGGTGCTTGAAAGTCCGGGTCCTCGAGGCCCCGGCGCTCTCAGCGGCCCCCGCCACTGCGGGGCCATGGGCGGGCCCGTCGAGAGTTGCGATCAGCCGGACCTCTCCTTCGGCTTGAGCCTTCCGGAGCAACTCGACGGGGACCTTCTCGGGCTGGGCCGACGCCACCGGGGTCGCCGTGTACACCGCCGGGGGAGCCAGCAGTGCCATCGCCACCAGGACGGACCGCAACGACTTCTTCATCTATGCCCCCTCCGAACGACAGAACGCGCACCCGCCCCGACCGAGCCCGGGGCCCGCGCTCAAAGTCTCCCCCGTCCCGTCGGGGGAGTCAATGACCCGCCGCCGGGTGACCGGCCCGGCCAGGCGGTGGGTTGTAGACCGGGGCTTGTGCCGGCAGAATGGGCGGAGGTCGTACGGCCCGGCGCCGTCTTCCCCGCCCGGCCGGCCCCAAGGAGGCCTTGCCTATGCGCTTCCCCCGGCTCCAACCCGCCGTCCTGGCACTTGCCTTCCTGGCCGGTCAGGCGTGCACCGGCGGTGCCGCCCAGCGGCCCTCGCCGACCTCGGCGGCCGTGCTCGGCCACCGGGTGATCGTCGAGCTCGCGGGCCAGTGGGCACCGGAAGCAGACCTGGCCCCAGCCGCGCTGGCCGAACAGCGGGCCCGCATCGAGGCCGCCCAGGACGAGGTGGTGGCCGCCTTGGGCGACCAGGGCCGGCTCGACCGTCGCCTGACGCCGACCGCCCAGATGGTCGTGTCGGTCGACGACCAGGGCCTGCTCCGCCTCTCGCGCCATCCTCTGGTCGAGCGGTTCGAGCCCGACGAAGCGGGGCCCGCGGCGGCCACCTCCGGGGCCGCGCCGCCCGTCGCCGACGCCCTCGCCGGCGCCCTGGGCGGGGCCCCGTCCTCGGGCGCACCGGCGACGTCGCCAGGTGCACCCTCGACTGGCCCGGCCACGACCGCCCCGGCTACGCCCACGTCCTCCCCGGTCGCCGGGTCACCACCGAGCACGGTCGCCTCGTCCGGGACGGGGGCCGAACGCCAGCGGGTGATCGTCACGCTGGAAGTGGGTTGGGCCCCCGAGGGCCAGCTGGCGCCCGCCGAACGGGAGGCTCAGCGCCAGAGGGTCGAGAACGCCCAGGACGAGGTGCTGGCGGCCCTCGGGGGTGAGGGCAGCCTCTCGCGCCGCCTGACCTCGACGGCCCAGATGTCCCTCTCGGTGACGGGCGCCGGGCTCGTCATCCTCGGCAACCATCCCCTCGTGGCGTCGACCGCCCCCGACGCAACCGGTGCAGCCACCCCCGGCTGAGCGCAAAGGCGGCCGACCCCCTCGTTGCCAGGCCCGGACGGCCGGGACGGCTGCGGGTGACCCACCGGCGAAATGGTCGGCGAAGGCACAGCGCCGTTCACGGGGACCGGCGGGACAGGCCGGGGGCCCCGGGGACGAAGAACCGCCAGGGCCGGTCGGCGGCCGCGGTGATGCCGACGCGCCCGCTCGTGCCCGGCTGGGCGGGGGGCGGCGTGCCGTCGTCGACCACGGCCACCCCCGACGAAGCGGGCACCAGGTCGGCCCCGTCGAGCAGGCGGTCGATCCCCAGGGCCTGGCACAGCCGGCCGGGACCGGCGCACAGCTCCCGGTCGGAGCGGGCGGCCAGGCGCCTGGCTCTCATCTCGTCCAGCCCGTCGAGCGGCGTGAGGGCCCGGAGCAACACGGCCGTTCCTTCCCCCTCGTCGCCACATACGACGTTGGCGCAGTGGTGCATCCCGTAGGTGAAGTACACATAGAGGAGGCCGGCCCGGCCGAACATGGTGGAGTTGCGGGCCGTTCGGCCCCCGAAGGCGTGGCTGGCCGGGTCGTCGGCCCCGCCGTAGGCCTCGACTTCGACGATGCGCCCGCTCACATTGCCCTTGACCAGGACCTTGTTCAGCAAGGCGGGGGCCAGGGCCAGGGCGTCGCGCCGGTAGAAGCCTGCGGGCAGCGGTGCCGCCCGCCCCGCGCTCACAGCCGGTTGAGGCGCTCCTGGGTGGTGGCCAGGAGGTCGGCGAACCGCTCGAGTTGCACGGCCACGGGCTGGGGCCCGGCCCCGCCGGGCGACGTGCGGCGGCGGACAGACACACCCGGTTCGAGCAGACCGACAGCCTCAGGCCCCAAGGCGGGGTCGGCCATGACCAGCTCGACCAGGGGCACGTGGCGCTGGGCGGCGTCTCGTACCAGGGCGGCCACCTGGCTGTAGGCGGCACGGAACGGCGTACCCACGGCCACCAGGTACTCCACCAGGTCGACGGCGCTGGCGTCGGCCGCGTCGGCTGCAGCCGCCATGCGGTCGGCGTCGAAGCGGGCCGTGGCCAGCAGGCCGGCCATGGCCTCGAGGGCACCGTTGACGGTGGTTACGGCGTCGAACAGGGGCTCCTTGTCCTCTTGGAGGTCGCGGTTGTAGGCCAGCGGCAGGCCCTTGAGGGTAGCCAGGAAGCCGGCCACGTGGCCGATGAGCCGTCCCGCCTTGGCCCGGGCCAGCTCGGCCACGTCGGGGTTCTTCTTCTGGGGAAGCATCGAGCTCCCCGTAGCCCAGGCGTCGTCGAGCTGGAGGAAGCCGAACTCGGCCGTGGCCCACAGCACGACCTCCTCCCCCATCCGGGACAGGTGGACGCCCAGCAGGGCCAGGTCGAACAGGGCCTCGGCCACGAAGTCACGGTCGGACACGGCGTCGAGGGAGTTCTCGAAGGCCGACTCGAAGCCGAGACGTTCGGCCGTGGCCGCCGGGTCCAGCGGGAGCGACGACCCCGCAAGGGCGCCTGCGCCCAGGGGGCTCACGTCGAGCCGGCGCCGGCAGCCGAGGATACGGTCGACGTCGCGGCCCAGGGCCCACCCGTGGGCCAGGAGGTGGTGGGCCAGCAGCACGGGCTGGGCCCGTTGCAGGTGGGTGTACCCGGGCAGGTACACCTCCTCGGCGGCCGCGGCCGTGGCTCGTTCGAGGAGCACGTGTTGCAGGGCCAAGGCCCGGGTGGCCACCTCGGCCAGCGACCGCTTGGCGTAGAGCCGCAGGTCGGTGGCCACCTGGTCGTTGCGGCTGCGGCCGGTGTGCAGCCGGGGCCCGACGTCGCCCGAGATCTCGGTCACCCTCCGCTCGACGGCGGTGTGGATGTCTTCGTCGGTCGGCTGGAAGCGGAACGTCCCCTGGTTGAGCTCCTCCTCGACCTGGGCCAGGGCGGCCATCAGGATCCCGGCCTCGTCGGCGCTGAGCAGGCCGGCGTCGTGGAGGCCGGCGACATGGGCCCGCGAGCCGGCGATGTCGTCGGCCGCCAGCCGGCGGTCGTAGTGCAGGCTGGCGGTGAAGGCCCACAGGGCGTCGGCCGACGACCCGCCCATCCGGGCCCGCCAGAGGGTCACGGCGACCGGCGGGCCTGGCGGGCCGCCCACGTCTCCACGCCCAGGCCCCACAGGCGGACGAAGCCGGCCGCGTCCTGGTGGCGGAAGCTGTCGGATGCGTCGTAAGTGGCCAGGTCGTGGTCGTAGAGGCTGACGGGGCTGCGCCGGCCGGCGGTGAAGGCCCGCCCGGGCTCGAGACGCAGGCGCACCTCTCCGGTCACCCACCTCTGGCTGGACGCCACGAAGGCGTCGATGGCCTCCTTGAGGGGCGAGAACCACAGGCCGTCGTAGACCAGTTCGGCCCACCGCGGCTCCAGCCGGGCCTTCTCATGGTGCAGGTCGCGCTCGACCGTCAGGTCCTCGAGGTCCCGGTGGGCGGTGATCAGGGCCAGCGCGCCCGGGGCCTCGTAGACCTCGCGGCTCTTGATGCCCACCCGGCGGTTCTCGATCATGTCCAGCCGTCCGTAGCCGTAGCTGCCGGCCAGGGCGGTCATCTCGTTCACCAGGTCGGCCAGGGGCAGGGCGCGCCCGTCGAGGGAGACGGGCAACCCCTCCTCGAAGGCGATGACGACCTCGGTGGGCTCGGTCGCCGTCTGGACGGTCATCTCGTAGATGTCGCCCGGGGGCGCGGCCCAGGGGTCCTCCAGGGCGCCACACTCGACGGCCCGGCCCCACAGGTTCTGGTCGATCGAATAGGGGTTGGCCCTGGTCACCGGGACGGGGATCTCGTAGCGCTTGGCGTAGTCGATGGCGTCCTCTCGGGTCATGCCCCAGTCCCGCACCGGCGCCAGGATGTCGAGGTCGGGAGCCAGGGCCCGCACCGACACCTCGAAGCGAACCTGGTCGTTGCCCTTGCCCGTGCAGCCGTGGGCCACCGCCTGGGCGCCGTGGGCCCGGGCCGTTTCGACCAGGTGGCGGGCGATCAGGGGACGCGACAGCGAGGAGACCAACGGGTACTTGCCCTCGTACAGGGCGTTGGCCCAGATGGCGGGGGCGACGAAGTCACGGGCGAACTCGTGGCGGCAGTCGAGCACGATGGCCTCGACCGCCCCCGCGGCCAGGGCGCGTTGGCGGGCCGTCTCGAGGTCACCCCCCTGGCCGACGTCGGCCGCCAGGGCGATGACCTCCACCCCCTGCTCTTCGACCATCCATCGCACCGCGACGGACGTGTCGAGGCCACCGCTGTAGGCCAGGACGACCCGCTTGACCATTTAGCTCATACTCCGTTCATGGGACCGCGCGCGTTCACCGGAGGCGGCCGATGGCGCGGAGCATCGGCCGGTGACAGTAGACCCCGCCCGGGGTTCACAGTCCCGCCAGGGTGCTGAGGCGCCGGGCCACGGCCGCCCCGCCGGCCCTCTCGGTGGCGACCACGAAGACCGTGTCGTCGCCCGCCACCGTACCCAGGATCTCGGCGAGCCCGGCCCGGTCCAGGGCCGAGCCGACCACGTGGGCCGACCCCGGGGGTGTGCGCAGGACGACCAGGTTGAGCGAGTGGGACACCTCGACAACCCAGTCCCCCATCACCCGCTTGAGATGGTCTTCGGGGGCGGGACGGTCACGGGCCTGCTCGGGGATGACGTAAACCAGGTCGCCCCCGGGCAGGCGGGCCTTCACGGCCCCCAGTTCCTCGAGGTCACGCGACACGGTGGCCTGGGTGGCCACCACACCCTCGGCCGCCAGTAGCTCGACCACCTGGCCCTGGCTGGTGACCGGGTGCTGTTCGAGGATGCGGGCCACCCGGTGCTGGCGTTGCGGTTTCGCCAGCCTCACGGCTGGCTCCACATGTCCGAGGGCGCCGCCTCCCGGGCGGCGCGTGCCAGCCTCACGGCTGGCTC